>NZ_JAXGFT010000040.1:0-1524 GCF_041008785.1 Pseudophaeobacter sp. 1A16562
ACAAAAAAGCCCCCGCATGATTTGCGGGGGCTTTGTGGTGTTCTGCTGTAGGGCCGGTCAGTAACGGTAGTGTTCCGGCTTGAAGGGGCCTTCGGGGGTGACGCCGATATAGGCGGCCTGCTCGGGGCTGAGCGTGGTCAGCTTGACGCCGATACGCTCCAGATGCAGGCGGGCGACCTTCTCGTCCAGATGCTTGGGCAGGATGTAGACCTCGTTGTTATACTCCTCACCGCGGGTCCAGAGCTCGATCTGCGCCAGAACCTGGTTGGTGAAAGAGGCCGACATCACAAACGACGGGTGGCCGGTGGCATTGCCAAGGTTCAACAGGCGCCCTTCGGACAGAAGGATGATGCGGTTGCCCGAGGGCATCTCGATCATATCCACCTGTTCCTTGATGTTGGTCCACTTGTGGTTCTTGAGGTTCGCCACCTGGATCTCATTGTCGAAGTGGCCGATGTTGCCGACGATGGCCATGTCCTTCATCGCGCGCATATGCTCGATGCGGATCACGTCCTTGTTGCCGGTGGTGGTGATGAAGATATCGGCGCTGGAGACCACGTCTTCCAGCAGCACCACCTCAAAGCCGTCCATCGCCGCCTGCAGAGCGCAGATCGGGTCCGCTTCGGTGACCTTCACGCGGGCACCCGCGCCGCGCAGAGAGGCAGCCGAGCCTTTGCCCACGTCGCCGTAGCCGCAGACCACCGCGACCTTGCCGGCCATCATGGTGTCGGTGGCGCGGCGGATGCCGTCCACCAGGCTTTCCTTGCAGCCGTATTTGTTGTCGAACTTCGACTTGGTGACCGAGTCATTGACGTTGATCGCCGGGAAGGGCAGCTGACCCTGTTTCACCAGCTCGTAAAGGCGATGCACGCCGGTGGTGGTCTCTTCGGAAACGCCCTTGATCGCGTCGCGGGTCTTGGTGAACCAGCCGGGGCTTTCCTTCATGCGCTTCTGGATCTGCGCCTTGATCGCGGCTTCTTCCTCGGAGCCGGGCACCGGGATGATGTCCTCGCCTGCTTCGGCGCGCGCGCCCAGCAGCACGTAGAGCGTCGCATCGCCGCCATCGTCGAGGATCATGTTGGCACCTTCGGCGAACTGGAAGGAGCGGTCGAGGTAATCCCAATGCTCTTCCAAGGTCTGGCCCTTGATGGCGAAGACGGGAATGCCTGCCTCGGCAATCGCCGCAGCGGCGTGATCCTGGGTCGAGAAGATGTTGCAGGATGCCCAGCGGACATCGGCGCCAAGCGCCACCAGGGTTTCGATCAGCACCGCGGTCTGGATGGTCATATGCAGGGAGCCGACGATACGGGCGCCTTTCAGCGGCTTGCTGTCCCCGTATTCCGCACGCAGGGACATCAGCCCCGGCATTTCGGTTTCCGCGATATCCAGTTCCTTGCGGCCAAACCCGGCCAATGCGATGTCTTTGACGATGTAATCCGTGCCCATTGGCAACTCCATTCTGGCTCAGCCTCAACTTGGCCACGCACTTAACACCGCAACGCTTTACAAGCAATAAAACCACCC
>NZ_JAXGFT010000041.1:0-1424 GCF_041008785.1 Pseudophaeobacter sp. 1A16562
CGTTACCTGGAGCGACGGAGCTGGCCTTTGGGGCAGCGACGCAACCGGCGGTATCTTTGGACAGATGTATGACGCCGCAGGGGCGCCTGTTGGCAGCGAATTCCACGTGAACACAACCACGAATGAGGAACAGGAACAATCGCAGATGCTGGCGCTGGCGGACGGCGGCTTCATGGTGTTCTGGCTGCATGACGACAATCCGCAGGATCTGCGCTTCCAGCGATACGACGCAGATGGCACAACCGTCGGGACCGAGGGCGTGCTGGCCACCGATGTTGCGGTGCGTCACTACCAGGCGGATGCAGGCGACTGGAAGGTGATTACCCTGGAGGGCGGCGGCCTCGCTGCGCTCTGGCGCACCAGCCTGGCCTCCGACGAGTTCCATGTCCAAAGCTTTGATCTTGACGGCACTGCGATCACCGATGTCGTGACCATCGACAGTCAGCAGGGCGGCTTTGACAACTCCACCCACTATACCGCCGATATCGATCAGCTTCCCGATGGCCAGTTGATCGTGACCTGGGAGTATGAGAACACTGCCGGGTTCGGTGAGATCTACACGCAGACAATCGATGCGCCCCCCGCCCTGGCGGATCTGGATGGACCGCAACAGCTGGTACCAACCACGCTGGTGGCCTCTGACCCTGCGCTATCGGTGACGGCCGATGGCGGGCGGGTGCTGTTCTTTGCGCAGGCGGATGCGGGCGACAACTATGGGATCTGGGCGCAGCGCTATGATGCAAACGGTGTGGAGACCGGAGCGATCTATCAGATCAACACCGTCGAGACCGGCCGACAGGTAAAGCCTGAGGTCACCGTTCTGAAGGACGGCCGCATTCTGCTCAGCTGGATGTCCGGCGGGACTGTCGATGGCACCGGTGAGGTCCGGGGCCGCATTCTGGATGCCAATGGCAATCTGATGTCTGGCAATGACGACTTCCTGATTACCCCGGCCGACACCACTGCCAATTACGCCCGAGACCAGGAAGTGACCGCCCTGGAAGACGGCGGCTTCGTCGCCGTCTGGTACGAATATCATGACGATAGCAGCCTGCGGGGTATCTACGGCCAGCATTTCGATGCCACGGGCACTGCGGTAGGAGACGATTTCCGCATCCGCGATCCTCAGTATTACGGTGAGAACGAAGCGGAGGTACTGGCGCTCAAGGATGCCGATGGCGATGGCAAAGCGGGCTTTGTGGTCACCTGGAGCGCCAACAGTGGCCTTTGGGGCAGTGACGCAACCGGCGGTATCTTTGGACAGATCTACAAACCGGATCCGGTGACCGGGGACATGGAGGCCGTTGGCAGCGAATTCCACGTGAACACAACCACGAATGAGGAACAGGAACAATCGCAGATGCTGGCGCTGGCGGACGGCGGCTTCATGGTGTTCTGGCTGCATGACGACAATCCGCAGGATC
>NZ_JAXGFT010000042.1:0-1266 GCF_041008785.1 Pseudophaeobacter sp. 1A16562
GCGTTCTCAGGATGAAGGCGGGATCGGCGCCGCGTCTGGATCGGCGGATCGTGATCCTTCAGGCGAGCTTTGCAGAAAATGAGGCCGGGGAAGATGTTGCCACCGGCTGGGCGGAGTATGCCGAGGAGCGGGCGGAATACACGCCTGTCTCTGATGGTGAGCGCATGCGGGCGGCATCCGTGGAGCAAAAGACCGATGCGCGGTTTGTTGTCCGCTGCTCGACCAGGCTGGCGGCGGTCAGTGGTGAGAACCGGATCCGGTTTGATGGGGCCGACTGGCAGATCACCGGCGTGAAGGAGCTCGGCCGCGGGCTCTGGATCGAGATTACCGCATGGAGGATCCGGTAACTGGAAGCGGAGGATCTCCCGAAGCGTGCAGCCCGTGGTTTGCGTCGAGATAGGGATAGTGCCACGGGCTGCAGCGTCTCCAGTCTGTTCCTCATTAAACAGCGTCCGGATTGCTCAGAGATTAACGGAATGAGCGTTTGAGAGGGTTTTTTTGATGAGACGAGGATCGCTGACATCTCATCGAATAGGCGTTGGGGGAGTTTGCGTGGGGCAGGGCAAAGGACGTGCAGCCCGCGGCGTTGAGCAAGAGGGGTCAAGCCCACCGCGGGCTGCTGCTTCGTTGGAAGCACCTATCCTCAGCTCTCTGATGGTTAACGCGCAGTTAATGGGTCGCACGTTTTGCGTGTATTTATTGAGGCAAGGATCTCTGACATGTCAGTCAAGATGAAGATCGAAGGTGCCGGTGATATCGAGCGGGCGCTGGGTCAGCTTGCGCGTGGCACGGCCAAGGGCGTGCAGCGGCGGGCGATGAAGAAGGCGCTGCAGCCGGTTGCGACGATGGCCGATGCGCTGTCGCCCTTCACGGTGAAGGTCACCAGCAAGCTGACAGCCCGGCAGGCACGGGAAGCGCGCGGAGACCGGGGGCGCAGCAAGGTGGTGCTTTATGTGGGGCCGGTGCAGCCGGATGACAGCGATGCACCGCATGGGCACCTTTACGAGTTCGGCACGGGACCACGGGTGCAGGCCACGACTGGCAGGTTCGTCGGTGCGATGCCTGCGCGGCCCTTCATGCGGCCCGCCTGGGATGCGAACAAGGTGCAGATGCTGGAGACCCTGAAACGCGAGACCTGGGCCGAGATCGAAAAGACCGTGGAGCGGGCGCGGCGCAAGGCGGCGCGGGCAGGCGCATGAGCATGGAAGGCGAGCTGAAGGATCTCCTGAAGACCCTCGGGCATCCAGTGGTCTGGGGCGTCTTTGA
>NZ_JAXGFT010000043.1:0-1254 GCF_041008785.1 Pseudophaeobacter sp. 1A16562
TGACCTGCCCCCCGAGGCTCCCTTATTCATAACGAGAGTCTGCGGGTCTGGTTTTCATATTCTCCGTCGTCTGATTGGGCAAGCGCGCCGGGCGCGGAGCCCTCAAATTGCTCAAGCGTCCGGCGCGCTTCTGCGGGTGTTTGGTTGCCGAGCGATGAGTGCGGCCTGACGTTGTTGTAGTCGTATCGCCAGAGCGCCAGCTTGCGCCGGGCATCCTCCAGGCTGTCGAACATCTCCTCGTTCAGGAGCTCGTCGCGCAGGCTGCCGTTGAAGCTCTCGATGAAGGCGTTCTGCTGCGGCTTACCCGGATCGATGTAGTGCCAGTCGACGCCGTTGTCGTTGGCCCACTTTAGGATTGCCCGGCTGGTGAACTCGGTCCCGTTGTCGCTGACAATGCTGGCCGGTCTGCCATAGACCCGGACAAGCGCATCCAGCTCCCGCGCGACTCTGGCCCCTGAGATGCTCGTGTCGGCCATCAGGCACAGGTTCTCGCGGCAGCAATCATCATTCACCGCCAGAATGCGGAACCTTCGGGATGCACCGAACGTGTCGGATAGGAAGTCCAGAGACCAGCGTTCACTAGGTCTCAGCGCCTCTGGCATAGGTGTCCGTGATCCACGGGCACGTTTTCTGCCCCTTCGTCGCCTGACGCCCAGTTTTTCTTCTGTGTACAGGCGATAGAGCTTCTTGTGGTTCATGATCATACCCTTACGCTCTAGCATCACACCGATCCGGCGGTAGCCAAACCGACGCCGCTTGGCCGCGATGGCCTTCATCTCTTTGCGTATCTCAGGATTGTCCGGCGGGCGCTCACGCCGGACAGTCTTTGGATCGACACCGACAAGTCGGCAGGCCCGGCGCTGCGAGATGTCATGATCCCGCATCGCCCGGAGCGCTGCTTCGCGCCGCTCATTCGACGTCGTCAGCTCTTTCCCAGCAAGTCCTTCAACACGACGTTGTCCAGCATCTGATCCGCGAGCAGACGCTTCAATTTGGCATTCTCATCCTCCAAAGCCTTCAGCTTGGCCGCATCAGACACTTCCATGCCGCCATACTTGGATTTGAATTTATAGAATGTGCCCTGACTCAGGCCATGCTTGCGGCACACCTCCGCCGTCGGCATCCCGGCTTCCTGTTCTTTGATCATTCCGATGATCTGTGCTTCTGTAAAACGGCTCTTTCGCATCTGTTTGCTCCATCAAGAGGTTGAGCAAACTCTACATTAAAGTGCGGGAGATTTCGGGGGGCAGGTCA
>NZ_JAXGFT010000044.1:0-1141 GCF_041008785.1 Pseudophaeobacter sp. 1A16562
AAAGAGCAGGAAGCCGGGATGCCGACGGCGGAGGTGTGCCGTCGGCACGGCCTGAGCCCGGCGACCTTTTACAAGCTGAAGTCCAAGTATGGCGGCATGGAGGTGTCGGAGGCCGCACGGCTGAAGGCGCTGGAGGATGAGAACGCCAAGCTGAAGCGGCTGCTGGCAGATACGATGCTCGACAATGTGGTTCTGAAAGACCTGCTGGGAAAAAGCTAACGACACCGAAAGAGCGGCGAGAGGCAGCGCTCAATGCAATGCGGGATCATGATATCTCGCAGCGCAGGGCCTGTCGGCTTGTCGGTGTCGATCCCAAGACGGTCCGGCGCGAACGCCCGCCTGACCATCCCGAGATCCGCCAGGAAATGAAGGAGATCGCTGGCAAACGCCGCCGGTTCGGCTACCGGAGGATCGGCGTGCTGCTCGAGCGCAAAGGCATGATCATGAACCACAAGAAACTCTACCGTCTCTACCGGGAAGAAGGCCTTGCGGTGAAGCGGCGGCGGGGCCGCAAACGCGCCCGGGGCTCACGCACGCCGATGCCCGAAGCCACACGGCCGAACCAGCGCTGGTCCCTGGATTTCCTGGCAGACAGCTTCGGTGCGTCGCGGAAGTTTCGCATCCTGGCCGTGAACGATGACTGCTGCCGGGAAAACCTGTGCCTGGCCGCGGACACCAGCATTTCAGGTGAGCGCGTTGCCCGGGAGCTGGACGCGCTCGTCCGGATCTACGGAAAACCCGCTTGCATTGTCAGCGATAACGGCACGGAATTCACCAGCCAGGCAATCCTGAAGTGGGCCGACAGGAACGGCGTGAATTGGCATTACATCGACCCAGGAAAACCGCAGCAGAATGCCTTTATCGAGTCATTCAACGGCAGCCTGCGGGACGAGCTTCTCAATGAAGAGCTGTTCGACACCCTGGACGATGCCCGTCGAAAGCTGGCGCTGTGGCGCTACGATTACAACAACGTCAGGCCGCACTCTTCGCTGGAGAACAGAACGCCAAAGCAAGCGCGGCAGGCGCTTGAGCTATTTGAGGGCTCCGCGCCTGCCGCGCTTGCCAAACCCGAAACCGACGACTACCAAAATCAAACCCGCAGACTCTCGTCATGAGCGAGGGACCAGCGGGGGGCAGGTCA
>NZ_JAXGFT010000045.1:0-1087 GCF_041008785.1 Pseudophaeobacter sp. 1A16562
GGCACATTCTAAACTGGGTTGCGACACATCCCCTATCTTGCTGAAAAGCAAGGAGAACGGACATGGCCCACACAGAGTTGGATTTGCGTGAAAGACGCGCGATCGAAGACATGCTGAATGCAAAAGTGCCTGTGAGCAAGATAGCAGCCGAAATCGGCAGGCATCGCTCGACCGTCTATCGCGAGATCAAGCGGAACTCTTTTTCCGATGACGAGCTGCCTTATCTGAACGGCTACTACGGGATGAACGCACAGAAATACGCATCAGATCGACGCGCACGGCGTCGCAAACTGATCCGACTGAAGGATCTGCGCGCTCATGTCATCGCTCAGTTGAAGATTGGATGGACGCCGGAACAGATTGCGGGACGTCTGGGATATGACGGCCAGCCTGTGCGCGTCAGTCATGAGACGATCTATGCTTACGTCTACAGCCCCGAAGGACAGTCCGAACAACTGGCTCGCCATCTCCCCAGCCGTCGCAAGAAGCGGCAACCGCGCCATGCCAGACGGCCAAGAGGCCAGGTTTTTCCGCCGGACCGGTCCATCCATGAACGTCCTGACTACGTGAAGACGCGTGAGACTTTCGGCGAATGGGAAGGCGATCTGATGATCTTCGAGCGAGCTCAAGGCACAATGAATGTTGCCTCGCTGGTCGAACGGAAGACCCGGTTTGCTGTCCTGTTCCGCAATAACGACCGCAGCTCTACCCACTTCATCAACAAGCTGATGGATGTGATGGAGCCCCTGCCCCAGCCAGCCCGGAGGTCGATCACCTTCGACCGTGGCTTCGAGTTCCGCGCGTGGCGCAAGCTCAAATCAGGCATCGGCACGGATAGTTGGTTCTGCGATCCCCAAGCACCTTGGCAGAAGGGTTCAGTCGAGAATCTGAACAAACGGGCCAGGCGATACTTGCCACGGGACACCCAACTCGCGGCGCTCTCAAATCGCAATATGAAGGCGATTTGTGACCGCCTGAACGGCACGCCTAGAAAGTGCCTTGGATGGCGCACCCCACTCGAGGCGTTCAGAGAAGAGATGATGAAACTGAGATAGCGGATACTGTCGCAACGACCCTTGAGCCATCA
>NZ_JAXGFT010000046.1:0-1067 GCF_041008785.1 Pseudophaeobacter sp. 1A16562
GCGTTCTCAGGATGAAGGCGGGATCGGCGCCGCGTCTGGATCGGCGGATCGTGATCCTTCAGGCGAGCTTTGCAGAAAATGAGGCCGGGGAAGATGTTGCCACCGGCTGGGCGGAGTATGCGCAGGAGCGGGCAGAATACACGCCGGTCTCTGATGGCGAGCGCATGCGGGCGGCCTCTGTGGAGCAGAAGACGGATGCGCGCTTCGTGGTTCGCTGGTCGGTCCGGCTGGCGGCGGTCAGCGGTGAAAACCGGATCCGGTTTGACGGGGCGGAGTGGCAGATCACCGGCGTGAAGGAGCTCGGCCGCGGGCTTTGGATCGAGATCACCGCGTGGAAGGTCTGATCGCTGCAAGCGGAGGATCTCCCGAAGCGTGCAGCCCGCAGCGTTGAGCAAGAGGGGTCAAGCCCACCACGGGCTGCCGCTTCGAGAGAAGGTCCCATTTTGGCACCCCGCTTGGTTAATGAATGGTTAACGGCGCACACGTTTAACGTGCAATTATTGAGGCAAGGATCTCTGACATGTCAGTCAAGATGAAGATCGAAGGCGCCGGTGATATCGAGCGGGCGCTGGGTCAGCTTGCGCGGGGAACGGCAAAGGGCGTGCAGCGGCGGGCGATGAAAAAGGCGCTGCAGCCGGTTGCGGCGATGGCCGATGCGTTGTCGCCCTTCACGGTGAAGGTCACCAGCAAGCTGACGGCCCGGCAGGCGCGTGAGGCGCGCGGTGACCGGGGGCGCAGCAAGGTGGTGCTCTATGTGGGGCCGGTGCAGCCGGATGACAGCGATGCACCACACGGCCACCTTTACGAGTTCGGCACCGGGCCACGGGTGCAGGCTTCGACCGGCCGATCTGTTGGTTCTATGCCTGCGCGGCCCTTCATGCGGCCTGCCTGGGATGCCAACAAGGCGCAGATGCTGGAGACCCTGAAGCGCGAGACCTGGGCTGAAATCGAAAAGACCGTGGAGCGGGCGCGGCGCAAGGCGGCGCGGGCAGGCGCATGAGCATGGAAGGCGAGCTGAAGGATCTCCTGAAGACCCTCGGGCATCCAGTGGTCTGGGGCGTCTTTGA